>NZ_FBQX01000002.1 GCF_001492295.1 Campylobacter coli
AATCTAAATTAGAAAAAATAAATTTTACAAATTCCCAAATTTCATTTTTAAAAATGCAAATTAAAGCGATAATTGCTATAAAAATTGCATAAGAAATTGCATAAGAAAATATTTCTTTTTTAGTTAATTTTTTTTCATAAATCATTTTTGCTCCTTATCTTTTGTAAAAATTTTTATATAAAATTATATAATATTATTTATTAAAATTAACTTAAATTAATTAATATATATTTATATTTATTAATGTTATACATTTATTAATGTTATAGTAGATATAGAGTGTTTTTCAAATATCAGTTTTTATAAAATCTTTTTCATTTATTCCATAGTATTTCAATTCTTTTTCATATTCTGCATTTTGAAAAAAATCAATTATTGGTTTTTCACAAAAATACACATTGATCAATCTTTTTTCTTTTTCATTGACTATCCTAATATATTGACATTTTTTTTCTAAGAAAAATTTATCATTTTCGCCTATAATAGCATTTTCATAAAGATACTTTATTAAACCCTGTGCAAAATCATTATCTCTTTTATTTGAAAAATTTTCACTATAGTTTTTTATCACTTTTTCTAAATGAGAACGCATAAAAAACCTTTCTATTTTTTTTCACTCGAGCAATTAGGACATTTGAAAATAAATTTTTCATTCGGCTGAAACTCAACATAAATCTTTTTGTATTTTTTTAAACAGCTTTCAGGCTTTTTTCAACAAAATTTATAACTTCTTTATTTGCAAATTCATTATATTTTGCTTTGATTTCCTTAATTGCAAATTTATTTTTTCTTTTGAAAATTTCCAATGTATAAACTCCTCCTTCGTAATTTAAACTATAAATGGCACTTAAGCCGTCTTCAATTTCTCTTCTTCTTGTATAAACGCAATTTTTTTGCTCCATTCCGTGCAAGTAAAGTTCTTTATGGGTTTTTATTAGTTTAAATTCTTCTGGAAGTTTTAAATTGATAAATTCTTCTTTAATTTTAAGTTTTTTATTTTTTGGAATTTGTTTTTTTTCTAATTCTATCGTTAAAACATTATGTTCGTTTGTTATTCTATTTATAGAATTAATGTTAAGGTTAATTAAATTATTTGTTTCATAGCTTAATTTAATATAATCATTTATCAGTGTATAAATTTCAAGAAATTCATTTTGATAGCTTTCTTTCTGTGGTTTTAATTTGTGATACAATAAAAATGAGGCAATATTAATAATTTTGTATTTTTTTCTTTTGTATTTTATTTTAATAAAATGCTCGTTGGTAAAATTATTATTAATAAAATCAATATAATCATATATTAATTTGTTATTCTCCAAAACAAATTTATACAATTTATTCTGTTCGTTTTTTGCAATAAAATTTAAAGAAATTGCAAAAGATAAAGCCAAGTGGATATCAAATTTATTTAGATTGAAATTAATTTTAGTATTTAATGATTTTTCTATAACTTCTTGAACGCTATGACAATTGATTAAAACATTAAAATCTATTCTTAAAAGCTTATATATTTCAAAAGAATGATTTTCTTTGATATTTTTAAAATCTTTGGCAATATAAGGATTTATTTTTTCTAAATAGTTAAAATAATAATTTTTTAAAATATTATTTTCTAATAAAAAAACAAGATTAAAACCCTTGCTTTGAATTTTTCTATATTTAAAGGTAATTAAGCTATTGTCTTTTTGTATGATGAAATGTTTTTTATTATAAATGTTACTAACATCAAAACTTTCTCTATCCAATGAATTTATTTTAAAACTAAAAACAAGTTCCGTAAATGAAATTTCTTTATTTTCAAAATTTAATGCGTAAAAAATATTTTGATTAAATTCAAATTCACTATAAGAAAAGTCAAAATTTATATCTTTGATTTTTTCTAGTATTTTTTGAGCGAATTCAAAAGTTTTTTTATGTGTCAAAAATATTCCATTAGCTATGCCATATTTTTTTATAATAAAAATATAATCTTTTGGAATGCTTTTAATAAAAAGCAAAAAATTTTCATCTTTTAACCATTCTTTTAAGGTTGTATTTTTAATATTTTCAAAATCTAAAAACTCATAGCCATTAAGCAAACATTGATTATATTTATTTTTTTCTTCCATAATTTACTTCCTCTCAAAAAATATTTTTACATAGTCATAAAGTTCTTTATATTTGAAAAATTCATCATAGAATTTTTTATATTCGTAATTTTCAAACCAAGTATCTACCCATTTAGGTGTTTCACCTTTGGATTTCCAATTCGCTATGGTTTGATAAGGCATTCCTACAATTTTTGCAAAATCTTTTTTTTTAAGTTTTAATTCCTGTAATTTTTCTTCAAATTTTATATTTTCCATAAAAAATCAACTTTCTGATTTATTTGAATTGTTATAAAATATTATTTATTATAATTAAATTAAATTAATTAAAATAAATTAATATTTATTAATGTTATACATTTATTATTTTAGGTTTTCCATTATCGTCATAATACATAGCCTTGCAACCTTGTTTAAATTCACTACAACCCCACCACCAACTATTACCATTTTTACTTTTTATTCTTTGTAAAAATCCTTTATTGCATTGCGGACATTTATGAGTAGTATCGTTGCTTGCTTGTTTTGTTTCAAAGTTTGGTGTGCCTTTATTGTCAGGATAAATGGCTTTGCAACCTTCCATGTATTCGCTACAACCCCAAAAGTTTCCATATTTCCCTTTTCGTTTGGTTAAAAATCCTTTATTACATTGCGGACATTGAATTTTTGGTTTGTTTTCATTATCTAGTATTTTAAACTCTTGATTTTTATCAATTCTTTGAATTTCGCTAATTACTTCTTTTGTGATTTCTTCTAAGAATTGTTCTCTTCTTAATTCTGATATTTCTATCATTTTTTGTTGCTCAAACCACAATGCTGTCATGTCAGGAGTAATAAGTGATTTTGGAGAAAGTTTAATTAAATCTCTACCTTTTTTAGTGGATTTGATAATTTGTTTTTTATCTTTACTTACTTCTATATACTCTCTTTCAATTAATGTTTTTATATGATTAGATCTTGTTGCAGGTGTTCCTATACCACCACTTTCACCTTTTTTGTCTTTGTCTTTTTCAATCAGTAATTTTTTAATTCTTTCATCAGACACATACTTTGCGACACTATTTAAATCTTTAAGTAGCGTTGTCATAGTGTAGTAAGGGCGTGGCTTTGTTTGCTTTTTTTCAATTTGTATCAAAGAGCATTTTGCAATATCACCATTTTTTAAGATAGATAAATCGTTTATATCATTCTCATTATTTTCTTGTTCTTCTTCGCTATCTACATTTTGCCAAAGGCTTCTAAAACCACTTTTTGTTGTCTTGTTTTGAGTAGCGGTAAAAATTCTTTGATTTACTTCTAAATTAATTGTAGTAGTTTGATATTCTCTAGGATGAAAGAATTGGATAATAAATCTTTTAGCGATTAGATTGTAAACGACTAATTCATCTTGAGTTAATTGCGATGAAATTTTATTTTGGGTAGGGATTATTCCATAATGTGCCGAAATGTTAGCATCGTTAAAAGCCTTGCTTTTTATTGTTAAATCACTGCTAGCAATGAGAGCTTGAATTTCATCATTAGAATTTAAATTTTCCTTTATAATATTTAAAATATTTGGTGCTTGTTCAAACATGGTTTCAGGTAAATATTGACAATCTGATCTATTATAAGTTATAGCCTTGTGTTTTTCTCTTAAATTTTGAGTGATTTCTAATGTTTTATCAGGGCTAAAACCAAAAAGTTTTGCACATTCAGCTTGTAAAACAAGTAGATTATAAGGTAGCGGTGGATATTCCTTTTTGTTTTCTATTTTTAAATTAATTTTTGCATTTTGATTTTCGCAAGATTCTTTGATCTCTTTAGCTAAATTTTCATCTAAAATTTTATCTTCTGTTTTCAATCTTGCTTTAATAGTATTATTGTTGATATTAAAATCACCTAGCAAAGAAAAATAATCTATACTTTTAAAATTTTCAAATTCTTTATCTCTATTAACTATGAGAGCCAAAATAGGTGTTTGAACTCTACCTACGCTTAAAACACCCTCATATCCATTTTTTCGTGCCATTATGGTGTAAGCCCTAGTAAGATTTATCCCAACTATCCAGTCTGCTTGACTTCTTGCAAAACCTCTTTCGCTCATTCCTTTAAAATCTGCATTTGGCTTAATTTTTGCTATTTCTTCTTTTACCGCTTTTGGTGTTAAATCATTGATTAAAACCCTGAATGCAGGTTTAGAAGTTTTGGAGTATTGAATAATTTCATCAACAAGAATTTGACCCTCATCATCCGCATCCCCACAATTTACAATAGAAGTAATCTTGTCGCTATGGATTAAATCGCAAATAATTTTTAATTGTTTTTTACTTTCTTTTTTGGGTAAATATTTAAATTCTTTAATGGGTAGTGGTAAGTCTTCAATTTTCCACAACTTATATTTTTCATCATATTCTTCAGGTTTCGCAAGCTCTAGAATATGCCCAAAAGCCCAAGTAACAATATTATCACCTTTTTGTATATATCCTTCTCCGCTTTTATAATTGCCATCTAATCCTTCTGCAATTGCTCTACCAAGTTCGGGTTTTTCAGCTATAAATAATCTCATCTTCGCCTTTCAAAAATTTTATCTTATCGTTTGCGATATTATTAATAAATATTAGAAAATTTTTGTTATTTATAATTACTATTAATAAATAATAATAACTATAAATATGCACCTTTATAAGGTGCATATTTTTATCTTCCAAACTCTTGGTTTTGAGTTTTTTCAGGCTCTTTGATTTCTTGAGTTTGCTGTATTTGTTGTTCTTGTTTTTGTGCTTTCATTTCAGCTTCATTAACAACTTTAATTCCAGCATTTGAAATTACAGCTATAAACTCATTTCCTTTTTCTTTAAGCTCTTGTTTTAATTCCTCATTATAAAGCCTTACATTAGTTTCTAAATAGTGGCTTTTAGTTCCATCTTGATTTTGGTGTTCTACAATTCCAACTCCTTCAATTAATTCTTTTGCAGATTCTCGCTTCTGATTAATTGTGTAGTAAAAATAACCTTGCTCATTTATATTAGAGTTGATATAAATGAAATCATCTCTATTTTGTGAATTTGTAGGTTTTAAAACTATATTGTGAGTTTTTTCATCTCTATTAACAAAATAGTTTTTCCATACCTCATTAACTTTTGCAGAAAAAAGCACAGCTCCGTGCTCCATTGCGGCAACTTGTCCAGCTTCTTTAATAATATCAATGAGGGCAGTATCTACCTTTCTTTGTTGAATATCACCTTCCTTGCTTCTATAATTTAAAGCATTGTTTGTATCGATAACAATTTTATCGTTAACTAATTTTCCAAACGCCATTTTTTGCTCCTTTTTTTAATAAATTTGTGATTTGTTTTTTTGTTTTTTGCATTTTTTTGTATATAATTCCCCTGTTCATTCACCTCCTTGTAGTGTGATTTGAATACTATTTTTATTCTCATTAAAAATAGTTTTTTTGTTTTTTGCAAAGCTCAAGGTAAAGCTTCCTTTGCTATTTTCATCAATAGAGATAGTGGCTAAACCTTGAGTGATTGTGCTTACTCTTTCTTTTAAATTGTTATATTCTGAATATTTTATATAGGTAAGCAAAATTAAAATGCCAAGAGCTATACCTAGACCCACAGAAGCAAAACTAAAAAATATAAGATACCATTTTGTATTTTTTGTCATTTTTGTAAAAATTTCTGAAAATATATTCAATTTTAATTTTCCATTTTCAACGAAATGATCGAGAAATGAATTATAATTTTCTGCATTATGAGAAAGTTTATATTCTACTATTTCACAAAATTTGTTGATTTGTTCATTATATTTTTTAAGTTTATCATCCAGCGATAATTTTTGAATTTCGTTAGCAAACTCTGCAAAATCTTCCATTGTTTTTTTAATAGAAGCTGTTTTATTAATAAATTCTTTTTCTTCATCGCTTGGTGGATTTTTAAAATAAGAAATAAGAGCTAGAAAAGTATTATCTAGCTCAATAATATTTTTTTCTAAATCTTTAAAAATTCCATCTTCTGTATTACTGCTTGAATTCTGTTTTCCAATATTAATTTTAGCAATAATTGTTTTGATAAGATTTTCAAATTTACTCAATAGTTCATTATAATTTTGTATAACCATGTTTGTTGAATTATCTTCTTCTTTAACCAATTCATAAAGGCTATTTTCATTAGAATTAATTTCTTCATTCATGGTTATTTCTCATTTATCCAGCAATCTTTTTTAATAATTATTTTTTGGTAAAAAGCAATATCAACTCTGTAATATTTGCCAAATCCTCCTTGCTTTCTTTTGTCAGCAGGTAATCTAATAAATTCTGCATAGCTTACAGGGACTAATTTTTCTCCTTGTTCTCTTTGAGAGATAGGTAAAGCATTAAAAATTTCTTGCGATATTTCTTTTAACTCATAACCTCTTTCCCAGTCTTTTTTCTCATAAAATTTAGTATCGCAAGTATATTTTAGATGATAGTCTGTATATTTAGATGAAGCTAAAAGTCTACAAGAATTTGTAAGTTGTGGATTAATTCTATATCCATAATGCTTTATAGTTTCAGTAGTGCAACCATCTCCATGTGAACATTTTTGTATGGTTTCAGTTCTTAATAAAGTGTCTTCAACTCGGTTATTTAATGCAGATACAGAACATTCTCCATCCAAATGAACCAAAATATCATTTTTATATTTATACATTTCAGGATCACTTGAAGCATCAACAGGACATAAATTTAAAAAACTTCTGCGTTTAGCAATTACATCTGCCCATTTTCGTGCGTCAATGCTAAAATATCTTGCCAAAGCTGCACCGCATTCAGGTGGTTTAACAGGACTTGCAAGGCAAAGCATCGCTTCACAAGCTAATTTAGTATCTCCTGTTAAAACATCTAATTTTATTGCGTTTGATGATACAACTCCAAAAAACAAAATTGTTGCGAAAGTAAGTTTTTTCATTTTTATTCTCCTAAATTAGTTTTATTAAAAAATAAAATATTAACTTTGTGAAAATCGCGTTCAATAGGGCTTACAGGCTGTAATTCTATGGGTGCAAGAACTTGATTTTTTTCAAAATATTGTTTATATTGTTTAATTAAATCTTCTCTGCCTACTAAAATAATTTTTGTTGAATTGTGGGCGAGCAAAAAAGTCTTAGTAACAAGATCATTTTTAATAAAATCATCATCCACAGTCTTTTTTTCAATCACAATATGATAAGTCCAATTAAATCCGCTTAAATAAGGATCTTTCGGAACAAAACTGTATTTATGCTCCAAAATAGAATTATTAATATATAACGCAGAGTTATCATCTAATCGTTTTGCTTTTGGTGCAGAACACCCAGCTATTAATAAAGTGATTAAAGCTAAACTAAGCGACATTTTTTTCATTGTTTTCTCCTATAATTTGAATTTTAATTTTGCATTCTCCTTTCAAGATTGCATCTTCTAATTGTTTGCGTGAAGGGATTTTTTTTATTTTTGATAGGCTTTTTGAAACAGCTTTAAATTTATCCATGAAATATGAATCTGAATAGTAGAATGCTTTATTGCATAAAATAGGCTTACCACTATCAATAGTAATAAGTTCATTTTCAAAAGGCATTTCTCTAAGTTCTTGTGGAAGCATTAATGCTCTACTTGCTTCGCTAATACTTCTTGATCCGCCACCATTACCACCTGAATTAATACTTCTTGAGCTTGTTTTAAAAGTAGTATTTCCTAAAATCCTAGAGATAGCTTCTGCGTCTTCTTGCTCTCTTGGTGCATAGAAAATTTGACAAGCATGGTTAGTCAAAAGGGTTTTTGCACCTTCCTTGCCATAACTTAAAGGCGGTTGTGTTTCAAGTTGTGAATTAGATTGATAAATCATCAAAGAGCGCAACGAATAACCAGCCATAAAACTTATCGCAGATTGATAAATAGGAATTCTACCAGGTGCAGTAAATTCATCCATAACCATTAAGCAAGTGTATTTTAAAGCTTTATTGCTTTGTGGCAATTCTTTGGTGTTTAATAAAATTAATTGCGACCAAAAGATATTTAAAATAAATTGAGCATTTGCGAGTTGATCAGGGGTTATACCTATGTAAATAGTCATTTTCTTTTTACGCAAATCTCTTAAATCAAAATCACTTGTTTCTGTGCTTAATCTTAGCGTTTCGCTTTCAAATGGCACAAGTGGAGCATTAAAAGAACTCATTACGCCTGATTTAGTGGCATCTGAACTAATATTAAAATAAGTTTCTAAACGCCTTATAGTTGCTTCATCTAAGACTTCACAATAGACTAAGAAGTTATATGTATCATCAAAACCTCTTAAAGTTCTTTCCTCATTTTTAAGCACGAATCCTTTTGAGAGTTGTAAGATATTGTAAAAGTTAAATTCTCCTGCATCCACATTGAAAGATTTTTGAAATTCTTTACCAATATCTGTAAGTTGTAAATCACGCCATAAATAACATAGACCTATAAAGAGATTTTGTGCTAATCCATTAAAAAATTTTGAAGTAGAATCCCCATCAAGTGGATAAAGTATGTTAGCCAAATCCATTAATTGACTATCGCAATGTTCTTTATCGCTCATATCAATATAAGTTAAAGGATTATAACGATGAGTCTGTCTTGAAAATGGATTAAACAAAAAAACTTCTTGTTTTAAAATCTCCTTTCTATATTTGCTTGTATAGTCAAAACATTCTTGCTTAATATCTTGCACAACAGCACTTTCTTGCCACTCTAATAAGTTTGGTATTACTATACCTACACCCTTACCACTTCTTGTGGGAGCTCCTAAAGCTACAAATTGCTGACCGCCAAATCTTAGCAATTTTCCTTTATATTTTCCGATAATAATTCCTTTATCGCCAAATAAATTCATTTTTTTAATCTCATTAAAATTTGCAAATCTAGCTTCACCAAATTGAGATTTTTTGGCTTTTAAAGATAACACCAAAACAGAAAAAATAATAAGACAAATTCCAAAAGTAATACTCAAAGAAAGCCATATTTTTGGATAGCCATTAACTATGGCTTGAATGGTGAAATTTATGTTGTATATTTCAATTGCTTTCATTATTTTTACTTTATTTAAAAAGAAAAAAACAATGGGTGTTATTAAGTAAGTGAGAATAAAACTTGCCACAGCAAGAAAAATAATTTGAATACTTTTGTTGTCTTGCATTTATCTCTCCTTTTTGATATTCTCTATTTCTTTAAAATAAATGCCACTAATACGCCTTTTTCCGTGATGAGCGTGGATATGCACGACAATATCTATTAAATCTTTAAGCGTTTTTTGGATAATTTCAAAAGGCACACATTGACCTTGTGGATTTTGCAAAGTCATTAAAGCAAGTCGTGTAAATGTTTCTTCAGGGCTTCCAGCGTGGCAACTTGTTATGCTACCGCCGTGTCCACTAGCTAAAACATTGATAAAATCATAAGTTTCAGCACCTCTAAGCTCTGCTAATAAAATTCTATCAGGCTTCATTCTTAGACAAGATTTTAAAAGCGTTGCAGAATTTAAAAAATCTGTGCTTTTTGCTTCGCTGGGATAAAATAATTGCACAAAATTTTTGTGTTCGTAGAATTTGATCTCTTCAACATCTTCTATTGTGATAATCCTATCATCAAGGCTTATAAAATCAATAAGAGTTTTCATAAAGGTAGTTTTACCGCTTCCTGTTTCACCAGCGATAATAATATTTTTACCATAGCTAACAGCTTTTGATATAAAATTTTGATAATCTCTCGCTTCATATAGCTTGATTAATTCTTCATCGCTTGGCTTGATTATATTTTTATCATCAGGATTTAAATCTTCAAAAAGTCCGCTTTTAATATGATCTTCCATTTTAAAGCGAGTTTTGCTTGGCTTTCTAATGGTAATTGAAATGTGATCGCTTTTAGTAGCAGGAGGGATAACAATTTGCATTCGCTCTCCACCTACTAAAATACAAGAAAGAATAGGGCGCGATACATCTATTTTATCTTTTTTGAATGAAGCTGAAGCAGTGGCAAAATGTCCTGCAGACTCAAAATCAAGTTCTGTTTTTACAGATTCCCATAATCCTTTGGAGTTTTGTATCCAAATTTTATCATCTCCATTATAACAAATTTCATTGATAGAATCATCTTTTAAAAATTCTCCGAAATATTTTTGAGTGTATTTATCGAGTGTAATTGACATTCTTTTTCCTTGTGAGCTTATAAACCTTTGAAAAATCAATATCTCTATTTACATAAACACCTACCAAATCTCCATGATTCTTATAAAGAGTCGGTTTAATATCAATCATTTTTTCCAAAGCGGTATTAGCAATCTCATTAACATTTTCTCTTGTATTTTCGCTATAGTTATAATAGTTGTTGTTGTTTCTGCTTTTACTCAACTGATCTGCTAGTATCGCCATGCTATCATCAATCATTGAGAGTAGAATCGCAGAGCCAAAACGCTTCATATAATGGTGATCTACCCATCCTTGCATTCCACTTGCTCCAAGTTCATCGGTTGCACCAGAATAAACAGGGATGATAATATTGTTTGGTGTTCGAATTTCTTGCCAAATCACAAAAAGTCTATCCATGCCATCATCTAATTGTCCAGCATTGAAAGTTCCTGTAATGGTGCTACCCTTTTCTATTAAAAGTGTATTTCCATTTGCTGAATAAACATCATTTGAAACAATACAAGCAATACCACCTTTAATAGAGCTTACTAATCTTGTTTTTAGGGCACAACCTATATAAGTGCCTTTAGGTAAGAGTAAATTTTGATCAAATTCGCTAACCTTAGCAATTGTCGGAGTAAATACTTCACCTGTAAATTCTCCACCGCTTTGGAAATTGTTAGAATTTTGTAAAGCACCTGAACCATTTTGTCCAAATTCAAATACAGTGTTTGGCTTATCTCCAAATTCTCCTCTATCTCCTGTGCTACCCTCATTAAATCCATTATTAGATGAAGCAACAACAGTAACTCCAATGCCTTTAACAATTCTAGGTTTTGGAGGTTCTGCTTCAAGCATCAAAGCTGTAGTTTGTGTAGGTTGCTCTTGTGCCATGAGCTCATCAAATGTTTTTTGAGTAGATGAAGAAGGTGGCGGAGCAAATTCCTTTGTTTTAACACTTTGAGCTATATCATTATTTTCTTCCTTTGGTGTTTCTTCTATATCGTTGCCATTTCCTGAAAATGATTTAAGAAAATAAACCATTAAAAAAATAAGCAGTAAGCCACCAATAGCAAAAATTGCGTAAGCTTGTATTTTTTTAAGATGATTTTTTTGTTCATGCAAATCACTTGTATGATTTTCAAAATCATTGTCTAAATTATCTTGTTCTTTATCTTGCATACTTGCTTCCTACTTTTTATTTATTTCTCTTTGAATATTTTCATTAGAGGTTTCTCTTGTTTTATTTAATGGATTTTTTGCATAGCCACGATTGAAAATACCAACGACTTTATCACCGCTTCTCAATAGGATTTGTTTAGTAATTTTTTGAATCACTAAAACTTCATAATTACCATCTTTTTTAATATGAGTATTTAAAATACTTTCTTTACCATTCTCATACATGAAAACAGCAGGAAAGGTTTTAGTATTATCAAATCCTATATATGTAAAAACACCATCATCATAAGCAAAATTCGGTGCTATGTCTTCACTTCCTTTATTAACTTTCATATAAAAATCCCAATTTCTAGGGATAGTATTTTTATTTAAATCTGTGCGTATTTTCTCTTGCTCTTGAGCTTCTAAAAATTCTTTAGTTGCTTCTAAGTCTTTTTTTGGATAAGAAAAACTAAGTTTATAGGTAGTGTTATTATTTTGATTTACAAGTTTTAAATCAAAAACATAAGTGTTTAGATTTGTAATAACAATTAAGTTTGTTTTCCAATCATGAGGATTTGGATCTAAAACGAATTCTTGTGATACTTGGCTTTCCCCCATATTATTATCTTGTTGCACAAGTTGTGTTTTATAAGCTTTTGGCTTAATGAATAAGAGATTATCTTTTTCAATTAAATCCCAACCTTCTGCAAAACCTGTGGCAGTATTAATAATCCTTTCATCAATGCCAAATTCTAATACGCTTACATAGCCATTTTTTGCATTGATTTGGAAAACATCATTTGCATTATAAACCGCATAAGCAATTCTTTTATCAAAAGAAGAAGTTTTTGGGATATTTAAGGCAAAAGCAGGAGCCAAAAATAAAAAAGAAAGGATAGCTAAAGTAATATTTTTCATCTTATCTCCTCATCAATTCTGTAATTAGTTACTTTAAAGCCAAGAGGGTTTAGAATTCTATTCTCCTCACTAGCTTTAGCTAAAATATAGTCATAGCTTAATGTGATTACTTTGGTGGATTCTGACAACCCTCTAGTGTTTAAATTTTTTGTAATAATTTTTGCTCTTATAGTTGAAGTTTTAACTCCATTGCTATTGCCAAGAACGATACTTAAAATTTGCACATTTACTTCATTTGAGTTTTTTAAAATTTGATCTCTAGCGTTTTCACCTTCATACCAAGCTCTATATTCATTTGCGACTTTTTCAGAGCTCATTAATTGAGTGAGTAAATAATCTTGATTTAAAAGCTCATAGTAATATCCTTCTCTAGCTTTTACATATTGAGAGATAAAATACTTATCAAGAGCTTCATTGCTTGAAATTTCTTTTTCATCAAGCATAGTTAAAATATCTACCATACCTGTAGTATTATCTACTCGAATTACATATGGCTCTATTGTTTTTAATGGAGTAAGCAAAACAACAGCTACGATTGAAATTATGGCTATAAAAATAGAAACAAAAGCAATAAGCCAAGCTCTTTTATTGCTTTTATCAATCAAATATCTGAAACTAGCTTCATAATCCATTGCGGAATTAAAGTCATTTTTCATTCATAGTTCCTTTATTTAAATCTTTGTTTTGATTGATGGGAATCCACCCTGTTTGATTATTAAAAAATTCATCATATTTGCCTTGATTTTTAGTGCTACAAGCACTAAAAAATAACACACCACAAAATAAAATAAAAATTAATTTAGCCTGCATTTCTAGCCCTTTCATACATTTTTTTTGCAAAACTATAACCACCTTTAGCGCCAGCCCAAGCACCTTTGGCAGCTAACTTTACACCAGTTTTTCCTGCATTTACAGTTTTTCCTGCAGCTTTTCCTGCAGTCCAACCTGCTAATCTACTAACAGGATTTAAAGCAGATCCCATAGCTCCACCCATAGCTCCTTCCATTGAAACATTTGCGACTTTTTCAGCATAAAGTTTTGCAGAAATAATCATAATGACCAGAACTAAGGAAGCAATGACGAAGAAAATGCTTGTTCCTAATACTTCAGATCCAGATTGTACATGTTGTGATAATGAAATTATCCATCCGTTTATTTCTCCCATAAAAACACTCAAAAATAATCCTACAAGTAAAATCACTAAAGTATTTGAAAGCAAAAGTCCTATCCATTGCGTGAAAACATTTTTAGTGGATTTAAATATTAAAAGCCAAAAGACTATAGGAGCGGTTATTACGAGTAGTGTTTGTGTAAAAGTTGTAACGACTAAAATAGCAAATGTAGGAGCAACAGCGATTACAAATCCTACATAACAAAGTAGCATTGCAGCAACAGCCATTAAAGAATCTGCAAAACCACTTGTTTTTGCCCATATTATATCTGTGAGCTTTATAGTATTTACAAACATTTCATCTAAGGTTTTATACATTTGTGTTCCGCCTCCAGCCCATTCATAAATTCCATCCATAGCATTAATGACTAAGGTAAGCCAACCACCGATATTTAAAGCAAAAGTAATGGCAAGAAGTTTTCCCGCAATATCCCAAGTAAGTTCTCTAATAGGGCTTTGGCTTGTCCCCATTAAAACTTCATAGCCTTTATACATAATAACTAGAGTTATGATTATGGAGAGCAATACGCTAAGCTCAGCAACCTTATCACTCGTGCCTACTTGTCTTATTGCATCAATGATTTGCTGTATGCTTTCGCCTAGAGTTTGAAAAAGATCATTCATTGTTTATTTTGCTCTCTAGCTTTTTGCATAAGCTCTTTTGTGCTTACTTGTGGTTTGTAATCAAACGACTTAGAATATTCTTGTATAGCCATATCTTCTTGGATTCTTCTTTGGTTTTCATAGCTCGAATTAGCTAAATCAACTTGATTTTTAACCATTTGTATTTTCGCTACTTCCAATTGGATAGCATTGCCGACATCTGTGCTTTCTTTAATATCTTTGGAATTTACTAATTTATCTTGCAATTTTTGGAGTGTTTGGCTAATTGTATCCATTTGTTTTGAAGCTTGATTATAGGTTTCTACTTGAGCAGCATAAGTGATTAAATTCATTTTGCAAATGTTTTTTTCTGACTGACTCATAAAATCGAAATTACATCGATCAAAGCTCGTATATTTTCCAAAAATTTCGTTACCTTTATCACTTAAAAAATCCTGTGGATCTCTTAAAACATCATTGTAAAAAGATTGTATATTTTGTCCAGATTCTGCGAAATCTGAATAAATTTGTTTTATATCTTTCACAAAAGATACCGAATCTCTTATACCTGTTTTCGATAAGAGCTCATCTTTGTATGCTTGTATTTGTTTTTGATAGTGTGATACAGTTTCAGTCCATCTTGAAGCCTCTTTTGTCCATTCTGCTATTTGTTTTGCATTTTGTGTAGCCATTTGTTGATTTGCATTTGTATCAACTACAGGAATGCCAGCACCAAGTGAAAAGCAAGGCAAAATTAATATAGAAGTAAAAATGAGAATAGATTTTTTGAATTTTTGGATATAATTTTGTGGGGTTAGCCATAGGGCTGCAACCCTGTGGCTAAATTTAACCTCAGAAAAGAGGTGGTTAAATTGAGTTACGCAAATCTCATAGTTATAATTATACTCCTTTGTATAATTATAGTCAAGGCTTATTAGTCTTGCCCCATTTTCATGGGGATGAGATTTACCTATGGCTTTATTATTATTAACACCAAAGATAATTTTTTTCATTTTTTACCTTTCAAATGATTTTTCTTGTTTTTTGCAAAGCTCTCTATTAATAGCTTCATCTAATTCTTGATTTATATCTTCTTGCAAAAAAGAAGATATAGATTTATGGTTGATATAAAATTCATATACTTCATTTAAAATTATTTCTCTTTGATCTGAATTAAGATCTTCCATTAAAGAACTTTTTTCGAATAAAAATAAAGCTTTAATCAGCTTTTCATGATTTAAAGTTTCTAATTCTTGTGCTAATTCTTCTACGCTTAAATTTTTTATAGACATTTTTATCCTTAAATCTTAAAATACTTGTGTTTCTTCAGATTCTATATTTGTGTTTTCATAATCAATATTTGGCTCTTTTGGTGGGATTTGTGTATTTTGTGTTCCATTGTCATCTTTATCTTTTTTGCCAAGCCAATAAAATTTAGAAACAATAACGCTCAATGCTGTTTTTGTATTTCCTGATTCATCTTGATATTGACTAGAAGATAATTCACCACTGCATGCAAACTGCGAACCTTTTCTAATATGTGTTGACGCACTTTCGGCACTTTTGCCAAATAAAACGATGGGTATCCAAGTTGTGCTACTCTCTTCATTACCTCTTTCATTTTTCCAACGCTTAGTAATGGCAAGAGAGTTTTTTGCAAAAATTCTTCCACTATTTGTGGTGCCTATTTCGAAATCTTTTCCTAAGTATCCGATTAAATTTACATTATTCATTGTTTAAACTCCTTTTCATTTGTATAATGTTTTTTCATCTTTTAAACTCCTTATTTATAGATTTAATTGCATTTGTTTTTTTGGTGCTAAATTCTTCTAATTTTGCTTTAAAATCATTCACAGATTGGTTTTGTTGTGGTATAATTTTATTGGTAGCCGATGAAATGTTCTTTTGAACCAGTCGTCCGTCAAGACTTTGGGCTTGAGTGTAGGAGGTGTGGGCGTTCCTACCATCGACTACTACATCTTTTTTTGCCATTAATTCCAAGTTTTTTATTCTTTTTTCGTTAGCGTGAAAAATTTTACTGATATTTTCATCTTTTCGGATACCTACTTCACCCATTTTCTTTTCATTTAGCTTTTTCCCTGCAATGTAGTCTTTTTCACTTTTTGGAGTCGGATTATTGATAATAATTTCAGGATCATGGATAACTTTTTTTATTAAGTTAGCAACCTGTTCTTTGTTTTGAAACATTTCAGGGTGTCTTTCTAGTAAAGTTTGTAAATCTGCGACAGCTTCTTTATCACCTAAAAGATCAACCAGTCTTTCACAAAGTTCAAAAATTTCTAATTCTTTATCACTCATTGCAACTTCTTTGGATCTTTTGGTGTGCGATTATCTACAAGATAATTTAAAGAAAATACATTTTTAGCTTCTTTGGAATAAGGGTTATCTGTGATAGTCACACTCACCTTGTAATCGTTTTGTGGTAAATTTGGATAAATAAGTTCCATTAAATCTGTTAAGTATTTATTAGGGCTTTTAATTTCTTTTTGTAAAAGTTTTTCCATTTCATTAAAAGCATTGATGAAAGCGATTTTGAATTTATCCGCTTTTCTACCCGTTAATCCCATAGCTATAAATGAGAAACCATCTTTTGTAAGTTGATAGTATGGGTATTTTCTTTCTCTACCTCTAAAACCCTCTATTTTACGGGTTTTAAATGAAAGCCGAAAATTCGGCTCACAAAAATTTTTAATCTCATTATTGTTAAATTTTTCACCAATCAATTCTAAAATATGCTTATGTTGTTTACCAAAAACCTTAGCCACATCTAAACTTGTGCAAAAGATTTGATTATCTTGAGTGCCAAATTGCACTTCTTGTTTATTGATAATCACTTTATTACTCATTTTTCATCTCCTAAGAATTTTTATAAATTTCTTTTAGCTCTAAAACTTTTTCATCAAGACTTTTATTTTCTTGTGAAAAAATTTTTTCTATAGTGTCTATATGTGCTGTTCCAGTTGATAGTATTTTTAGGTTTTCACTCCCCAAAGAACTAAGATCAAGAGTGCAAATTACTTTTTCATCTTGTCTTTTGATTAAAAATTGTCTTTTTGCAGGATTGAAACCTTTAATGATCATATACTCATCATAACTTAAGCCTATTCCATTTACATATTCTTCTTCTTTGGCTTTTGGGTTTGGCAAAAATACCATTGTTGCTGATTGTTCTATGAGTGTTGCTGCATTTTTGAGCTTTAAAAAGTCTTCTACGCTTTGTGTAGCAAGTCTTAAAAATCCATTCTGCTTTCTAATGGTTTTAAACTTGTTTTTAACTTCTTCTTGCACGATTTCATTTTCTAGCCACTTCCAAGCTTCATCAATATCAATACAAAGTCTTCTACCATCTGCTAAGCTCATCACACGCCATAGAATGTAATAGCTTAGTATCCCTGATACATCTTTGTCATCAAGAAATTCTGTTCCATCAATTCCAAATAAATTGATATCGTCAGGAAAATCTAAATTGTCGTATTCGTTATCAAATACCCAGCCAAATTGTTTACCTTTTTTGAAAAGTGCTAATCTTGACTTAAGAGAATTATCATCATCTACATTTTCAGTTAAGTTTTCTAAAAGTAAAGAGATAGGATATTTTCTTTCTTCTTTCTCAAAACCTTTCATAAGAGAATTAACAGCATTGTTAAGCATTTCTTCTTCTCTAGTTGTAAGAATTTCATTGTTTTTAGTTACTAAAAGTTTCATCAGCGATTGAAGTTGTCTTATGTTTTCCTGTGTGTTTTCAACCATAAAAGGATTAAATCCAGTGGGTTTTCCATTTTCAATGCTAATATATCTACCGCCAGCACAAAGTATGTTGCCTAAAGCACCTTTATCCTTATCTAAATAAATGGCTGTAAATTTTCTGTTTTCTTCAGGAATATCATCAGGAAATGTATCTTTGCTAGCGTATTTCATCATTTGATCTACAATGAAGTTCATAAACACGGTTTTACCGCCACCACTTTGTCCTAAAATTAAGGTATTAGCTAAAAAGAGTTCTCCAAAATCATTTTTATTTGCACCAGAACTTTGGTGAAAATTAAAATAATAAGGTTGTTTGTTTGGTGTTTTTAGAATGCTAACAGCATCACCCCAGCAATTTTTATCTCTTTTGCCCATAGAAAAATTATGCAAAGCAATTAGCGATGAAAAATTTATGGATGATATGAGATTAATGCGTGGGCGGATAGCAAAGTTTGAAGGTAGTTGCGAAAAGAATGTTGCAGGTAGGGCGATCGTTGCCAAAGTTACTCCAAATCCTAATTCGTTCATCTTTGTAACAACTTCATTCGTATTGTCTTTACATTCTTTTATAGTATTTCCATACACAAGAATTGAAAAATGGTACTTGCCAAAAGAGATTTCTCCATTTGTAAGTTGATCTAGTGCTTCATCAATTTGTGCTACTTGTGAAAACCCATCATCTTCGGTTGCAATGAGTTGTTTTTTCTGTTTAGATATTGCTGATTTTGCATCCACTCTAGGAATAGGAGAAAAACTTTGAGTGATAGTGTATTCTACATCTAAATACATTAAAATATCTAAAATTCCTGCAAAAGTTTCATTTGTATAGTCTTTAATTTCAATACATCTAGCAAATCTTTTTGTGCTATCATTACTATTTAATTGAATAGTATCGTGTCCGAATTGTACATTTTGTAAATTGCCATTAAGGTATTGATCTATAGGACTTGGCAATACTCTTATAGGATTAAATTTGCCGCTAAGCAAATAGTTGTAAAATTCTAGTTGCTTAGAGTAGGTTTTATCATCTTTGGAATATGTTTTTAATCTTTTTGGGTTAAAATCTTTGATATTTGCTTCTAATCTGTCAGCAAATTCACTAAACTTTGCTAGGAATAAACTAATTGTCTTTCTTTTTGTTTCAAAAGAACTTTTCATAAAAGTTGTTTTTTCAATTTTAACTTTTAAAGGATTGAAAATCAGCGTTAGATACAAAGAATTTTTCCTAAGAGTTCCTTGCTTAAAGCTTTCATAGTATTTTCTGTCAATTTCTTTTAAAAAAGCATTGTTAAATTTTGAAGTTAGCTCATCTTGAATAGAATATCTACAATTATGAAAATAAAAGCTTACAGATTCATTTGTGAAAGATTTAAATAGCATATTCAAAAGATCATTTTTAATATCTAATTCATCATCCTCTTCCGCTTCAAAACTAATTCCTTCAATTTCCCAAGTTGTCATCAAAAGGTAATCTTTTGTGATAGCGACAGATTCACTTATCAGAGATGAAAAAGGGATGAATTTTTCAAAGCTAGGCTCTGCATTAAGTCCAAAAACAGAGATTTTTGGAAAATTAGAATTTGGCGGCATTTGTCTATAAGAGTGCGTGCTGTAAGTTTTAGCTTTATGAAAATTTTTGGAAGCAGGATTGGAGAAAAATCTCATTTTTAAAAACATTAATCGAAAAATAAAATCATCTCTTTTTGTCATTGCTTTCATGATAAAAAATACAGGGATTGCGAATGCAATTAAAAAAATATTTTGGCTATAAAAAGCAAGTAAAAAAATGCCTCCCATTGCTAAAACAAGAGGCACCATTGGAACTCCAAAAATCATAGGTGGGCGTGTTAAGCCCTTAAAAAGTGGATTTTTTTGCATGTTAAAGACTAATTTATAATGTAGCCAGCAATAGCTGAAGCTGATCCGAAAATAACACCGCCGATAAAAATAGGTGCAACTTCTCTAAGAGTTTGTCCCTGAAACATGATTTTGGATCCGCCCCACATGAATGCTATTGTAAGTAGCACAGCTCCGAGTGCATACAAAGCAATGCTTAAATTTTCCATGAAGGTATTAACTTTGTCAATACCACCAGCCGCAAATACGAGCACGGGGCTTAATAAAATTAACGACAATAATTTTATTTTCATTTCATATCCTTTATTAAAATAATTGTTCGTTTAATTTTGGTTTTATTATTGGTTAAAAAAATAATTTAATTTTTGTTTTATAATTAAATTAATATTATTCAAAAGCTTTTATTTAAGTATTAGTTATTTTTTACTAAAATTTGTTAGATTTTTAATGAAAGGATAAAAAATGGCATATCCACTTTTAGGCACGAGAATAGTTTTAGATGAAGAAAAAATTTTAAAAGAAGGCAAATATAATTTAGAAGATATGTATAAAATGATAGATGAATATGCCAAAGAATCAGGAATGATAAAAATCAACAAAGAAACTTATCATTGCAAGGGAGATAAGTATGATTTGGGTTGTTTGGGAATGTTTACTCATTGTAATTTACTTGAATGTGATTGGTTCACTCTTAATGTAAAGGAATGGACTTGGCTTAGTGAGAGAGAAGGGGATATTGATTTAATTGCCAAAAGTAAAGCACGAAATGAAGGTGTTTGGCAGTGAATCTCTCTCGCAAAGCAATTAATTTTGATTTATCTACTGAAGAACTTAAAAAACATTTTGAAGATTATACAAAATCTATGTATCAAAGAAATTAATAAACAAGCTGGTTACAATAAGGATTTTCATGGCAAATTCAAAGAATTTACTCAAAAAACACCAAAAAATCAAAAGTTAAAAGATTTAGAACGATGAATATAGCATATATTAGAGTATCAACAAATAAACAAGAATTAGATTCTCAAAAGTTAGAAATTATGGAATATTGTCATAAAAACAATATCATTTTAGATGAAATTTTAGAAGTGAAAATAAGCTCTACAAAATCTCAAGAAAAACGAAAAATCAAGGATTTAAAACAAAGATTACAATCAGGCGATTTATTAATTGCGACAGAACTTTCAAGACTTGGTAGAAGTATGCTAGAAATAATTAATTTGGTTCTTGAATTGAATGCAAATAATATTAATTTTCTATTTTTAAGACAAAGAGAACTCAGCAATTTTAACAATCCTTCTTCAAAACTCATTCTGTCAATTTATGCTTACTTGGCGGAAAATGAAAGAGATCTGATCAGCCAAAGAACAAAAGCAGGACTTGAAAATGCTAAGGCTAGTGGTAAAAAACTAGGGCGTCCTATGGGAACACTTAATAGTATTTATGATAAAGATATAGACAAGATACAAACTTTGCTTGAGAAAGATTTATCTATCAGAAGTATTTGGAAATTATTTTACAAAGATAGTGGAAAAACTTACGATGGGCTATTATGGTTTATTAAAAAACGAAAATTAAAACAAAAATAAATTTTTTATTTAAGAAAAATATAAAAAATTTTGTAATAAAATTTAACGAACAATTAATCAAATGTAAAAAAGCATATTTTAATTATATAAAATTAAGTTTAATATTTTAAAATTATATACCATCAACCATCAACCATCAATCAAATAAAGACTTTTGTAAAAGAAATCTATTGTCTTTGGTGTTTAGTTGATTCATTGGATCATCACGCTTAATATATCTTTTTACCTTATTATTGCTTTGATAGATGAAAAATAAATCATTTTCATTTTTATACTTATTATGAAAAAATTCATCATCATAATCAGCAAATTCTACGCCTTTGCCATAGATATTGATACCGAACTCTATAAGTTTGTCTTTTAATTTAATGATTTCTTTTTTTTGTCTTGAAATGATAGAATTCTCTTTATAAAATTTATATGCCTTAATCTCGCAAAATTCGCTATAGCTAAGAATTTTTTTATCAGGAAAACTTGTTAAAAATCTAATCAAATCCTGTGCGACTAAAGAATTTAAATTAATAAGAATTTTTGATAAATCATCATCATAAGAAAGAGTGGATTCTGTTTCGAGTTTTTTAATATATTCCCTACGAACTGTTAGCACGAATACAGATACAATTGTTCCATTTTCTTTTGTGATACGCTCTACAGAGTCAAACATTAAAATGCCTTTATCTCTTTGAGTGATTGTTTTTTTATCTTTATCTTCTACATTTTGAGTGAAAGCCAAATCATATGCAAAACGAGAGATTTCTGTAAATTTTTGTTTTAACCAAGAATAATTATTAGAATTTTTATTAAGATATTGTTTTAAGAATTTATAGGGCTCTAATCTTACTTCCATATCCCAAAAATTTTCTTGATATTTTTTAATAACACTTGTATCCACATTTTTTTTGATATATAAAAATAAAGCATCTAAAATATTCCTATGAGTTTGCGTAAGCAAAGAGTTCTTTAAACTTATGGCATATGATGAGCCATTCGCACCTGTCATTTTAAAATCTATTTTATTATCATTTTCTTTAAATACTTTATAAAAATTAGTGTCTGTAAGCTTTCGTGAGCTTAAATAAAAAACACCTCTATTTTCATTCATTGTTACATAGCCTTTTGCTAATTCATTAACACTTACAGCAGAAATATCTTTTTTATTGATAATCTCCAAAGTATTAGAATCAATGCTGTTAGCCCTAAGATTTACAATTGAAGGCTCATCAATACTAGAATTTTGCAATACTTTAATCGTTTTTTGAAATTCTCCAGCATTGATATTATTATTATCCTTTAGCACCTCAAGCAAGCGATAGGTGGTAGAATTTTTATCTTCTCCCTTTTCGAACGAAAGTTTATAAACAAGTCTAGGAGCATTGATAATAACAGAGCTACCCATAAGACTTTCGCCTTTTTTGTCTAAGTGATGAAGTAATAAGATAGCTTGATTATTTGATTTTGCTATATCTGTTAGAATATTAAAGAAATTTTGCACATCGTTTTGATTGTTTTGATCTTTAAAACCTAATGTTGAGAAAAATGCACTAAAGGTATCAAGAACAATTAAATCACAATCTGCTAACTCATTAAGCTCTTCTTTTAAACAATTTATAGGTTCTTTATTGATTTTTGGAAGTTCATTTGAAAATTCAAGTTCCGCAGTATTAAAAGAATAAAAACTTTCAATATTTTTTATGCGTTCTAAAATCGCTTTATTTTTATCTTCTACGCTCCAAAAAAAAGGTTTTAAGCCATCATTAATAGCATTAGCACATACCTTTAAAGCTAAAAAAGACTTGCCTACTTCACTATTGCCACTTAATACAGCTACAGAGCCCCTTTCTAATTTAATCGTATCTTCGCAGATTATAGAAACACCTTCATCGCTAAAAAGTCCGAGTGTAATAGTTTCAATAGTATTTCTTTTTGGCATTTTTTAATCCTTTGCTACTTCTATGATCTCAAATAGTTGTTTTATGATTTTAGGGTGCAATATTTCTCCACTATGGTGAGGAATAACCATTCTATAAAGTCCTTTTTTATAGATTCTATGGCTGCCTTTTTGCCTATCAATCGAAAAATCATTTTGCAATAAAAGCTTTTCCGCTTCTTTTGCAGTCATTCTAGGCAATTCAGGCATTTGTTAAAACCATTGGAATAATTGAAGTTGTCTTATTTTCAATAATTCTTTTTTCTTCATTTGCAAGGCTTTCTAAATAAAGCTCTCCTGCTTCTTTTATATTGACTAAAGCTTCTTCATAAGTATTTCCCTGCGAAACACAACCTTCAAGCTCTAAAATGCGTGCAAAATATCCATCCTGATCTTTTTCAATAATAATATTTAATAGCATCTGATTCCTTGTATTAAAAAATGATAAGATTTGACTTAAATGTAACAAATATTTTAATCTTCGAAATAAATTATATCAAAGTATCACATCTATGTCAATAGGCAGCAATTTTATAATTTTTTCAAATAAAATTGACTTAAATGTAATATACACTTACATTAAAGTCAACAAAAATTGCTAAATGCTCCTCTTATTTTCAAATAAAATTGACTTAAATGTAATGATTTTTGACTTAAATGTAATGATTTTTGACATTTTTACGAAAATA
This sequence comes from Campylobacter coli, assembly GCF_001492295.1. Classification (GTDB taxonomy): domain Bacteria; phylum Campylobacterota; class Campylobacteria; order Campylobacterales; family Campylobacteraceae; genus Campylobacter_D; species Campylobacter_D coli_B. The sequence continues at coordinate 23,919 of NZ_FBQX01000002.1, forward strand.
ACATATGGAAAATAGGGACTTTAAAGAAACAATTGACTTAAATGTAATGATTTCTAAATTCTTAAATTTATTAAATTTTATAATATTAAATAAGGTAAATCAAAAATTAAAATTTTTGAACTTTTATTTTAAAAAACTCCAAACAGAAAATGTTGCTGATAGAAATAGAAATTATGATATAATGTTTTAATAGAAAATAAGCATAAGAAGCAGAGGTGAAAGAATGTGTAAAATTATTAAATATTTAGATTATGCTAGACTTAACACTCTAGAAAAGCTGTATTTTGATTTAACAATTATGCTAATTGTAACCTTTTTAAGTTTTTTATTTCTTGTTTTTGAATTTTTTATTTATGAAAATATTGCTGTTTTCTTTCAAGATTGTTTTTTAATGTCTGTGATTTTTATCATTGGAATGATAGGTTTATTTCATACTTGTAAAGGTTTGAGAAAATACAAAGAAATTTTAAAAAGTAATAAAAGAGAAGAGTTCATTTAAATATTAAGGCATTCTTAAAGAATAAGAGCCCTAATATTTAATAATTTTTTACTTTTGTTTTTTTGAAAAAGAACTAGATTGTATTTTTTTGAAAATAATATTTTATTTTAAAACATCATTTCTTTTTGAAAAATTCTGAAGGATCCAATGGTTCTTTTTTAAACGACTTAGAATAACTCGCCTTATAAGCATTTGCACATTCTGTATCAGTTTTGGCAGAATTAGCATTTTTATCGCATTCTTTGATTTTAGCTTTTAATTCTGCAGCATTTTTTGGATCTTCGTAATATTGCACTGTTTTTGGCTCTGAAGAGCAAGCAGAAAAGACACCAGTAATAACTGCACCCAATAAAGCTAGTTTGATTGTATTTTTCATTTTTAATCCTTTTTTGTATTTTTGTATATTTATAGTAATTATAATATACTATTATTTTTTAACTATGTTATTTTAATTCCATATTTTTATTTTGCTCTCTAGCTTTTTGCATAAGCTCTTTTGTGCTTACTTGTGGTTTGTAATCAAACGACTTAGAATAACTCGCCTTATAAGCATTTGCACATTCTGTATCAGTTTTGGCAGAATTAGCATTTTTATCGCATTCTTTGATTTTAGCTTTTAATTCTGCAGCATTTTTTGGATCTTCGTAATATTGCACTGTTTTTGGCTCTGAAGAGCAAGCAGAAAAGACACCAGTAATAACTGCACCCAATAAAGCTAGTTTGATTGTATTTTTCATTTTTAATCCTTTTTTGTATTTTTGTATATTTATAGTAATTATAATATACTATTATTTTTTAACTATGTTATTTTAATTCCATATTTTTATTTTGCTCTCTAGCTTTTTGCATAAGCTCTTTTGTGCTTACTTGTGGTTTGTAATCAAACGACTTAGAATAACTCGCCTTATAAGCATTTGCACATTCTGTATCAGTTTTGGCAGAATTAGCATTTTTATCGCATTCTTTGATTTTAGCTTTTAATTCTGCAGCATTTTTTGGATCTTCGTAATATTGCACTGTTTTTGGCTCTGAAGAGCAAGCAGAAAAGACACCAGTAATAACTGCACCCAATAAAGCTAGTTTGATTGTATTTTTCATTTTTAATCCTTTTTTGTATTTTTGTATATTTATAGTAATTATAATATACTATTATTAATTAAAAATATATAAAAAATATTTTTTATATATTTTTATATACTATGGTTACAAAGAGTAACTATTATTATCTAGTTATCTCTTTTTCAGGTTGTGTTTTTTCCATAGATTTAAAAGCTTTAAGCTTATTATGAAAATCAATAAAATTTAATTGTTTTTTGACTTCATCAAGTCCTTTGTTTAAGAAGATATCATTAAAATCACTCACGCCTTGTCCTGCTTCTTGATCGCTGATTTTTGGAATGATAACTTTAATATCTGAAAATCTTTGCTGAATTTCTTTTGCAGTTTCCACGCCGACATTAGAAAGACCTTTCAATTCTCTTTTTTTATCATTATCTGCTATTAAAGTTATAGGAGTATTTTCAAATTTGTTTTTTAGGGTTTCAACAATTTTCGATAAATTTCCAGCATCAACACCCATTATCACAGGCTTATTAAGTGCCTTGTATATAGTTGCAGCAGTAGCAAAGCCTTCGCAAATATAAAATTCTTTTAAATTATGCAGTGTTTTAGCTCCTATTATATGAAAGCAACCTTGTTTTTTTGCAAGATATTCTACGCCTTGATCTTTTTCTTCTTGAGTTTTAATGACTCCTATGATCTTATCTCCATTTGGAAATATTCTTTGCACAGACCATAATTTTCCATTCTCGTCTTTTAAAGGAATAAGTAAAGAACCTTTGTTATCTTGTTTAAGATAAAAGTTTTCATCAAAGCCTTTTTTCTTTAAATAAGGATGATTAGAATTAGCCCATCTTGCATTATTATACTCATCTTCAAGTTTTAAAGCGGTTTTTTCTTGCAAAGCTAAAATCTCTTTTTCTCTAAACTCTTGATCTTTTTTAATTTGCTCATGCAATTTTTGAGAATTTTTTATATTATTGCTTTGATTTTTTTCTATGGGCATTTTCCAATTTTCTTTAATGCCTGTTTTAAAATTTTGCACAAACCCTGCAGGATAATCGTCTAAAAAACCGCAATAGGCACCGCTTAATTCTCTACCTTTATCATTAGTAGTTTTTACTCTATGAATTTTACCATCCATGATAGGTAAGCCTTCAATAATTAAACCTTGATTTTCTAAAGCAGATTTAAAAGCTGTTAAGACTTCATTTTCATCAAATGAAAATTCTTTTTTTTGGTGTGGATAAAGCCATTGTGAGAAAATATTTTTATCTAAGGTTTTTGGAGCAAACCATTTTTTTTCTTTATCATCCCACATTGCCCCTAATGATTTTGCTTTTTCTTTGTCTTTAAATGGAACATAAAGATAAATTCTTTTTTGTGGCATTGCATATCCTTTTGATTTCTTTATCTTGACCTAGAATATGTTTTTTCATTGCTGATTTCTTTATTTGGTAAAATTTTATTTAGTTTTTTTTTGAAAAATTCATTCATTTTTTCTTTAAAAAATGATTTTTTATTAATTTGTTTTTTTTCAAATTTTTCTCTAGTTTCTGAATAAGAATTTGCAAATTCTGATATCATTACTCCTATATCTTTATTAGCTACTTCAGATAAATTTTTTAAAGCTTTAAAAGTTCCATCTAGCATTTCATCATATACTTTTGGTTTATAAGTTCCAAGTTGATTATTGAGATCTTTTTTTATTTCAGGATTTATATTTTCTTTAGATATTTTAGAACTACCAATATTAATTAAATGTTCGATACCTTTTTCAAAATTTTTATCACCAAGTCTTATATTTAATGGTATTTTTTCTTTATCAGTAATAATATCAAATTTAATATATTGATTTGAAAAATCTTTTTTTAATAAACTTTCTGCAATATCAAAAGTTTTTATTGTATCAAAAAACTTATTGATATCTTCCCCTTCATAAGTTCCCTCTTGTATAGCTTCTTTATAATGCTCATTAAGTTCACTTACATCTGTTACTTTTATTTTGTAACCTTTTTCCATTTTTATTCTCCTATGATAAGTTTTGTTTTATTGTTTTTTTGCAGTATCTATTTTATCGTTTCTATGATTAAAATCATATAAGTTATTTATTTTATCTAATATATTTTTAGTATTTTTGCAATCAAACTTTTCTACCAATAAATTAAATTCATTTTTAAAATTTTCATTTATTTCAAAATCTTTAAATAGTGCCGATGAAAATTTTTTAAATATACGCTCTTTATTTTCTTTTTCTTTTTGGCGTAATTTTTTTAATTTTTCATCATACTCACGCTTTAATTCTTCTATCAATTTGCTTTCTTTAAGCATAACATCTCCTTTATAATATTTATGTAAATGTATTATCGCAAAGTAGTCTTAATGTTTTATAAAGCTTAATAATGTAGAATAGCGATTAATCGAAATAATTTAATGATTGCAGGATAGCCTTTTATTTCCTAAAAAGTTACCTTTTTAAAAAATAAAAGGCAAAAACTCTGCGAGGCTCATTAAGGAAGTGTAAATGAATAAAAACAATAATTGCGTCATAAAAGTTAGCAAAGATGATAAAATAATTTTAGAATATATAAAATCAGAAACAAATGCATCATATAGTAAAATAATATCTATTTTATTAAAAAAGTTTAATTCTTGTGATGCAGATGAGAAGAATAAAATCAATAATGAGATATCTAAAAATAAATTTTATACAAGTGATGAAAATAAAATAATCAAACTAAAACTTACAGAAAATGAAGTAAATATTTTAAAAGAAATTTCTAAAAATACAGGATTTTCAAGTATTACAAAACAAGCAAAATTTTTGCTATTAAACTCCATAAAAAATGAAAAACTTTTTACTAATATAGAAATAGATAAGTTTATAAAAACAAGAACAGAAATCAATGCAATAGGTAAAAATATATATCAATTATTGAAGATTCTTAGAAGTGGAAATTCTGTCAAAATAAATGAAAATAATTTAAATAAAACTATGGATAATATTAGAGATAAAATTGATATATTATCCGATCAGCTTGGGGCTATAATAGAAAAAAATAATGAAAGAATTTAATGTCGCGTAGTATAAGAATATTTGATGATGAAATAATTGCTAAAAAAGTTTTTACTAAAATAGAAAATGCTTCAAAACTACCACTAAATTACATCAATAAAAATAGAGATAAATACACCAAAGATATAAAAACAGGTAAGCTTATTAGTAAAAATATGTTTAGAAAAAATACAGAAGTCGTTGTAAAAATTACTTCAGGTTCTAAAAATTCTCAAGCACTTTCAAAACATCTTGATTATATTTCTCGTGATGGAAATGTAGAATTGATTACAAACGATTTTGATAGATATGCGGGAGAAGATGAGATTTTAGAAGTTAAAAGAATTTTCAAAAATGAAGGATCTCCTATTCCATTATATAAGGAAGGTGCTAAAGAAAAAAGACATACCATTAATATGGTTTTTTCCATGAAAGAACATTCTACAACACCAAAAGAAAAATTACAACAAGCTGTAATTACTACTTTAAAAAGAATGTATCCAAATAATTTTTTTGTAGTTGCTTTTCATAATGATACGGATAATCCGCATTGCCATGTTTGCTTGAAAGTTGCGGATAAAAATGGCAAAAGAATTAATCCAAAAAAAGCAGATTTAGCAAATTTAAGAGCAGAATTTGCAAAAGCATTAAATGAGTTAGGAGTTGAAGCAAAGGCTACAAATAAAAAGCAAAGAGAAGTAGAAATAAATCAAGAATTTTCAGTTAAATTAAATGCAAATAATGAGATTAATCAAGCACCAAAAATAAAAATGCACTATTATCAAGTTATGGATTTCGGAGAAGCAAACTATCAATTTAGCACAGATAAAAATGCCAAAAAAAGTTATTATGTGAGCTATAAAACCAAAAAAGGAATAACTACAATTTGGGGACAAGATTTAGAAAGGATTGTGAGAGAAAATAAAGTTTTAAGGGGTGAATATGCAAGATTTAAAATAGTAGGGCAAGAAGAATATGAGATAAAAAGAAAGGCAAAAATTAATAACAAGTGGCAAGAAGTTGTTAAAACACTTAAAAAACCTATTTGGGAAGTATCAGTAATAGGTAGAGAGAAAGATTTAAAACAGATCAACAAAGCCAAAACAACAAAAAAATATAAAATTATACAAGATAAAGGAGTGAATAATGAGAGAGATTATACAAAACAATATAGACAGAGAGTCTTACAAGAGCTCGGTAATAAATCAACTATCCGAAGAGAAACTGCCCAAGAAAGAAACTCTATGCGAATATTGTCCAAACAGCCTATGGTTCATAACACAAAACGAACTCAAATGCTTTTGCACATCAATGCACTCAATCAGTTACAGCAAGGAGAGCGAGGACGATCCGATAATATCTTGCGATGGACAAGTGCTAGGAATAATGAGATTGAAAGAGATGGATAATTTATAAAAGAAAGGAATAAAATATAAAGAATATACTAAAAATTTGGAACGCTCCTTGCTTAATTTTTCAAAGCAATATTTTAAAAGGTAATAAAATGAAAAAAATTATTCTTATTTTGGCAGTTTTAAGTGGTTGTCTTTTTGCTAGCGATGAGCTAAATATCGATAGCTTGTTTAAAAAGCAAATAGGCTTAAGAAGCATTACAAGTTTATCCTTGCTTAGCACAGGAAATCCTCACTCTTATTACATTTATCCAAATATTGGAGTAAATGGAGATTTAAATGTTTGGAATGATACAAAGCAACTTTATTTAAATCAAACTTTTATTTATACGCTTACACCTAATTTCGATTTACTTATTTCAGGCGGTGGAAATTATGCAAGACAAGAGTATAACAATATTATTTCAGGTGCTTTTACAAGCAAAAATACTTTAAATTTTGATTCTTTATGGATAGGCTTTATTTATACAGGAGAAAGCATTGCTGACTTTGTTCCGCAGATTAAATTTCAAACAGCGATCATTCAAAGAGAAAAAACAGTTTTGCAAACTAAAAACTTTTATTTTCAATCCCAAAACCTAGAAGCAAGTTTAAGAGGATATAGCGATCCAGTGGTATATAGTATTTATACAGGATTTGGTTATAACGCCCAAAGAAAATTTAAAATCGCAAAAATAGATTATGGCAATAGTATTTACTTTGGTGGAAATTTATCTATAATTTTAAGCCCTAAAATTACTTTGGATTTAGGAGCAGAACAAAGATTTCAAACCGAACAAAAAATCAATGGTGTAAAAAATTCAGAAATCAGATCAATTCCTACAATTAGTGGCGGTTCTACTTATAGCATAAATCAAGATACTGCTGTTTCAGTCAGTGCAAGTCTAGGTGGAAGCTCTGCTGCACCTGATGCAATTTTTGGTATCAATCTATGGAAAAAATTCTAAAAATAGCATTAATGGTTGCTCTTTTGCCTTTGTTTTTAAAGGCAGAATTTGTAGTTAAGTCTTACCAAGAAATCAAAAATGAAAAAGTTGTAAGGCAAAATTATGAAGAATCTTGTGGTGCTGCTTCTTTGGCTACGCTTATTAATACACTTGATGATAATAATTTAACAGAATTAGATTTATTAAAAACCATGAGTGGACAAAAACTTTATACAGATATGGTAAGCTTTGCAGATTTAAATGATGCAGTAAAAAAGCTTGGCTATGAAAGCAAGTCTTATAAAGTCGATAGAAAGATTTTAGAGAATATTATATCTGTTCCTATTTTAGTTAAAATTGAAGATGATCCACGCTTTCCACATTTTGTGGTGATTATAAATCATAAAGGTAATTATTTACAAATACTTGATCCAAGTTATGGAGAATATATCAGTTCTAAAAGAGAATTTTATAGTGTTTGGGATAGATACAATAAAGGTGGATTTGCTTTAGTTGTTAATCCTAAAAAACAACTCAAAGATTACAAACTCAATTTACCCAAACCTTTGAATTTTGAAATTGAACCTTTTGGATTTTAATATCAAAATATTAAAATCCTTAATTAAAAGCCTAAACCCTAGTTTGTCCTATAAGATTATTAAGTCTATCCATTATATTATTTACAAAAGAATTTATACTTTCATTACTTGCTTTCCAACCATTAGCTTTTGCTTGATGAAATTCTCTATCAAAAGAGATTCCACTGCCTACGTATATATTTTGCCATTTAACTCCTTTTTCCATTGCATAAATACCTGCATCAAGCCAACCCTCTTGTGCATAACCTTTTAATAAACTTGCAAAATCAACTTTTCCTGTCATAATGTCATCTAAGGAAACGCTAAAAGAAGGATTTGCTTTCATTTCTAGCTCAAGTTTTGCTTCACGAACTTTTGCTTCAGGACTAAAAACAACTTGATTTGGAGATGGAAAAGGCGGATAGGATTTTAAAAAACTCATAAACAAAGCTTCTTTAGAATAACTTCCATCTTCATTTTTTGGATAAACTGACATATCAGGATTAAAGTCACCTTCAATTGAAGGATCTTGCTCCATACTTTGTGGAGAAAAGTCAAGTTTCATAAGGTTCATATCCAAACCCATAGTAGAATATTTAATCGCTTGTGCTTCGTGAAATTGTTCCGCATTAAATATATTTTTTACAATTTTTTCTTTGTTTTCATTACGACCATAATTTAGTCCTTTTGGTAATTGTTCCAAATCTGCTTTGCTAAAACTTGTTTTATCATTTGGAAATGCACTTATTACTTGATTAAAGCTATTATAATAGGATTTAACAATGGAAGCCATATCAAAACTATCATAATAGTTTCCACTAGTTTCATCAGCCATACCATTTTGATTAAATCTCTCTATCTCATCCAAAGTAGATTTATGTATCTTAAAATCTTCAGGAAGTCCTGCGGCTTTGTTAAAATCACTTCCCATATAACCATCTTTATCTACACTATAACCATAGGCTGTATTAGTAGAAGTATTACTTATATCTGCTTGTTTATATTTTAGAGTATAAATAGAGTTTTTAAATTCACTTGATATATCATAATTAGGAGAACTTGTTTTACTACTTATACTAAAATTAGTATTATTGCTAGTATTTGTTGTATTAGTAGAATTTAATATTTCACTTCTTGCTAGAGTTTGTGAATTTTTACTTTCTATATCACTTAACTTGCTGGCATTTTGTTTTAAAAAAGCATTAGCAAAACTTATTTTAGAATTTTCTTTACTTTCTTTATTAGCTTTTGCTTGTGAAAGTATAGAACCATAGTTTGAGTTATCATTGATGCTAAAGATACTCATATTAATTCCTTAATTTAGATTTTTCTGCCTTCAACCTAAATATATTAAAATAATATAAGCAAGATCTGTTCCACTTTGGAATAAAATGGAACAGGGAGAGTGATTAGTATCTATTTTTAAATTGTCTTAAAATCTCATAAGCTGGACTATTTGCATAAGCCCAAATATTTGTGCCCGAACCGTATTTGCTTGAAAAGTATTGCAAATAATAATCTTTTTGATTATTTACATAGCGGTATTTGGCTACGATATATCCATTACTTGAATAACCAAGTTGCTTGCTTACTTCTCTATGATCATTACTGTTATCATTCAAAACAACATATCCATAAGAAGTTAGAGAACCTGCATAATAATCAAAAGCACTATCTCTTTGAAACCGATACCCACCCTTAACCTCTTTCATCTCATCAAGGCTAAGAACTTTAACACCTGCACTATTATCACTAATTGCTCCATTACTGACTTTAGCAAGAATATCTTCTGCAAAAGCAGAACTTGACAATAAAGCACCTAAAGCTACAACACTCAATAGTTTTTTAAACATTTTAGCTCCTTGTTTTAAAATGTAATATAATTCATTTTATCATAATAAATGCTCTAAATCAAATTTAATCAAAGTATTATGTTATAGATATTTAAAAAATATATATAATGATTTTATGGTATTTGTGAAAGTTTTTTATTTTTTAAAAAAATGTATAAAATTGTAATAAAGCTAATCTAAAATATAAACAAATAATTTTTTATATTGTATTACAATTTAACTCAATTAATCTTGCGATGGACAAGTGCTAGGAATAATGAGATTAAAAGAGATGGATAATTTATAAAAGAAAGGAATAAAGCATAATGAAACAAGAAGTTTATACTAGCAAATTTTATATTTGCAAGAAAAATGAAAAAGAAGCTTGTTTTAAATTAGATTTTGAAATAAAAGCATTTGAAGAAAATCAAAAATTTTATTATGTTGAAATATATGCAATTATAGACTATCAATATTTGAAAAATGAAATAGCTGTTATTCCAAATACTAATAAAAATAGAAACCATTGGATATTGCGATATGATTTTAATAGTTGGAATTTTCATTCCTCTATAATGCTACATTCGGATTATAGATCTTTAGGGATAGGAACATTCGTGATAAATAAAATGCTAGAAATTGCTTTAAATTATATACCAACAGCAAGACTTAGTGGCAAATTAAGTGCAGTTGATGAAGTAAAATTAGAAAATCATAAAAGAAGGGATAAGTTGTATAAAAATTTAGGTTTTATATTTAATGAAAGCAATACAGGTTTTAGTATAGATAGCATTAGCAATTTAAAAATAAGAAAAGATTTTGATTATATTCAAGAAGTTCGTATTTTTGATATGTGTAATCAATTAGCAAATTTAAAATATCTAAAAGAAGGTGATGATAAGTTATTAAAAATTTATAAAGAAGATTGCTATAAAGAAAAAAGCAAGAATAATATCCTTCGTGCAAGAATTAAGCTTGTGTCTTTTGTTTCGATAGCATTGGCTGTTTGGATTGTTTATTTATTAAAGTAAAAGGCAATTGCCTTTTACTAATTATATTTCAATATCATATTCTTTTTGAATATTATTGTTTTTATTTAAATCTTCTAAAATCTTTGCAGATTTTGGCAAAAAATCACTTTTGTAGTTTTTTTGCTTACTCATTTTTTCTATTTCATCCATGATAATGCGATTGTCTTCTCTTAATGCCTCTAAATAATCCTTTCTTTTGTATTTTGGAGTGTTATCTCCTGTAATGCTTTTTAGCTCCACAATTTCTTTTTCAAGATTTTCTATCTTATTTTTATTGAGTTGAGTAAATTTTTCTAAGTCATTATAAAAATTGTTTAATCTCTTTACAAAACCACCAAAATTTACATAACTTTCCAATTTAAAAAAAGTTTTTTCATCTCTTTTATAAATCAAATTTTCAGGCTCGATTATTGTTTTACCATCAGTAGTACTCACATAAAAATTAAGAGTGTTTAAATCTGTTCTTTCTCCGCTTATAAGCAGTCCTTTAAACTCTAAAACCTTATATTCTTTTTGATAGTCATCAGCTATTGTTTTGACAATCTTTTCAAAATTTCTTTCAAGTTCTGCTTGTCTGCTTTTGTTTAGATCACTCGTATCATTTTTAAAGACAATGAAATCTTTTTCATCATCATTAATGTAATACTTTCCTTGAAAATGCTCACTATTATTTTCTTTGATGATTGAATTTAAAATTTCCATTTTAGCTATATCTTTTTTTAGTAGTTCAATCTTTGAAAGATTAGTTATAAGACTTTCTTCATTATTGTGTATTTGTCTTTTATAACCACTATAAAGCATTTCTTCTTGTCTTAGATCACTATTTAATTGCACCTGTAGTAAAATGAGTGGATTGCCTGTTGCTTCTGCTTTCATTTCTGCAGCATCAGCTGCACCACTTGTAACATCTTCTAAGGTTCTTACATCAGCACCAGCTTTTCTAAATTGTTCTATGGATCTTGCTTTGCTTTCAATGACTTGCCACATTCTAGCATCATAGGTTCTTTCAGTTGCATATCTAAACTCTTTTACTCTAAAGTTTTGTGGATCTCTCATAAAGAGTTCATTGCCTTGTCTTATAACTCTACCGCTTCTTTGTTCTAAATCGCTCGGACGCCAAGGGCAATCTAAATGGTGTAAGGCTACAATTCTTTTTTGCACATTTGTTCCAGCACCCATTTTTTGCGTTGATCCAATTAAAATTCTAGCCTTTCCTGAGTTCATATCTGCAAAAAGCTGTCCTTTTTGTAAGTCTGTTTTTGCATCGTGAATGAAACGAATTTCATTTTGTGGAATACCTTTTGCAACAAGTTTTTTTAAGATATCAGTATATACATCAAATTTTGCTTGTTCTGCTAAGAGTTCATCAAGGCTTTTGCTATTCTCTTCTTCTGTTTGTTCTATTGTTTCATTAATATTGACAAATTCTTCTTTATTTAAATTTGGTGTAGCAATATTGCCATTTAGAGCAACTTTTTGTGAGTGTTGTTTTGGAGTGGATAAATCACAAAATATTAATTGTGTGCCTTTATCATCATTCCAAGCATTATACTCATTAAAAACATTTTCAATAAGCTTATTAATTTTAGAATTTGCATAATCATCGCAATGTGGATTAATAAGTCTAAAATCAAGTCCAGCTTTTCTAGCATCTGTGGTGCAAGCAAGTAAGTTATTTCTAGTAATATCATCTTGTTGATGCTCCATTCTCCACACAATAGAGCCTTCATTCCATCTTCCATTTTCATCTTGAATGCCTATAAATTCTGCTATTTCTTCACTTCTAGGAGCAACGATATTAATAGGTTTGTCATTGTAAAGCTTTGGCACGAAATCTTTTTGATATTTCATAATATCATTATTTGTTACAATATCAGCCACACTTTTATACATGGTAGAAAGTTCAGGAACATTTTTGAATTTGTTAAATCTTGCAACGATTTTATAATTTATTCCAGAACTATCAAGCTCCCAAGCGTTTGTAACTTCTCCAAAAGTAGAAGCCCAAGAATCAAAAGCTTGTATCCCTTTTTCTTTTAAGATATTTGGTTGTATGTATCTTTGCAAAGTATAAAGCTCTGTAATTGAATTGCTTATAGGCGTTCCTGTTAAAAAATAGAGTTTTTTATTTTGCTCGTGAATATATTGTGTTTTAGAATAAAGATCATAGGCTTTTTGTGAGCCTTTTAAATTGCCAAGACCACTTATATCACCCATTGAAGTTGTAATGAGTAAATTTTTAAATTCGTGTGCTTCATCAACTATTAAAGCATCAATTCCTAATTCTGAAAAATCTATCGCTTTAGATTTTTTATGTATATTTTGCAAATCACTCAATTTCACCTTAAAATTTTCAATGCGTTTTTCTAAGTCTTTGACAGAATATCGCATTACATTATCATTGTTTTGTTTTTTTTCTAATGTTTGTTCTAAGATATTAATATCTTCTTCATATTGTTTTTTCATGACTTCATAAGGTGCAGGGATTAATTTAAATTGCGAGTGTGTCATAATTATGGCATCAAAATTATTTGTTGCAATCTTTGAAAAAAACTTTTCTCTATTATCTTTTTTTAAATCATCATTTGTGGCAACTAAAATGTTTGCATTTGTATAGGCGTGATAAAACTCATCATTCCATTGTCTTGCTAAATGATTAGGGACTACAATCAAGGGTTTGTTTAAAAGCCCCATTCTTTTTTGCTCCATCACAGAGCAAATTGCCACTAAAGTTTTTCCAGCACCTACTTGATGATCAAAAATAATACTATTTTCTTGAATAGCCCTATATATAGCATTTTTTTGGTGTTTTTTGAGTTTGATATTAGCATTGAAATTTGGAAGTTCTAAATGCTCTCCATTGTATCGTGGTTCTATATTTGTATTAAACCTTTCATTATAGATATTTTCCAAATCTGTGCGTCTATCATAGTCTTTATAAATCCATTCTATAAATTCATTTTTTAAATTTTCTAATTTAGAATTAGCGATTGCAGTTTCTTTAGGATTTAATTCTCTGATTTCTTTTCCTGATGAATCTAGTTTTTTATCATAAATGCGAATAGGCTTTCTTAATAATCCATGCTCCAACAAATCAAAGCAACCTATTCTTTCTGTGGCATATTCTGAACGAATATAAGAACTTAAAGAATAGCCAAAACCTTTAAGACTCCATTCGCCTGTTTTTTCCATTAAAAATAAATCATAATCTTTAGGAGTAATTTGTAAGGTTTCTTCTATAAATTGTTTGTAATATTTTATAGGTATCCATGTTGTCCCTAAGCTTATTGAAATATCAACCGCTTTTAAATCTTTAGGCAAGACTTGTTCTAAGCTTTCTAAATTATTGACAAATTCATTAAAGCCATTTTCTACTAATTTTTTTACTTCTTTATGCTTTGCTTTAACATTGCCAGAAAGATATTTTTCAGCCAAAACATAATTTGCAGGATTTTTGTGATCTTTAAAGATTAATCTATCTTGCTCTAAAGATTTAAGGGTTTCTTCTAAAGGCTGATTTAAATTCGTTTCTAAAAATTTTAAATCAATTCTCCCATATTCATTGATACTAGCAATTAATGCTTCTTTTGGAGTCGAGATTTTAATTTCTTTTTGTGCATTTATAGTTCTTTTGAAAAAAATATCTGCTTTTGTCGCACTTGGTGCAATAGGATCTATACCTTCTTTTAAAGCTACGCTTTTTGAAATACCACTGCTATAATTTTTTTCTAGTGCTAAAATTTTGTTTGCTTCTACATCTTCTCTAAAGGCTTTTTTATTTGCATCTCTATTTAAATATCCTTCTTTGGCTACAAATTCATCATAAAGCTTGTTTAGATATTTTCTTTGATTTTCTACTAAAAGATCGCTAGATTCATTTTTTTCATATTCAATAAGAGTGTTAAATTGATCTCTAAGAGCAATGAGTTTTTTAATCCTTCTTGTATCGTGTTCATTTAAAACAGGTTTTGAAAAGACTAACTCATCATCGCTTCTGATTTTCATGTAGATTTCATTATTATTGTATTCAAAATAATTTCCATCTTTTAACTTACTTAGAGTTTTGCTATATTTTTCGTATTCAGGCGATTCTCTATCAATCCTGTAATAAGATAGCTTGATTTTTGTTTCTTGATATTTATAAATGTTTTTAGGTAAGGTTTTTGTAAAATTTTCTAAAGCGATTTTTAAATCTCTTCCATCATCTAAGCATTCTAAACTATAACCATATTGAGAGCTTTTAATATTCATTTTTCCTAAGATATTTTGTGGATTATTTTTAAAATACTCATTTATTCTAAAGTCATTAAAAACATCAGGGTGCATATCTCTTTTTTCAGCTTCATCAAAACGATCGTCATAGTATTCTACGCTTTCCAGCCAAGATTTATCTATATTTAAATCTTTACCTTTTTTAAAAAAGATAATATCGGTAGTAACTTCTGTATTAGCTCGTTTTTTAAAAGCATTATTTGGCAATCTTACAGCACCTAAAAATGTTGCTTGTTCGGCTATAAAATTTCTTATTGTGTTATTTTTAGAATCTAAAAAATAACTTGATACTACAAAAGCAGCAATTCCATCTTCTTTTAAATTTTTAATTGCATTACCAATAAAATAATTATGCACACTCGTTTTATTAAGTGTCGGATCATTTAAATCTAAAATCTTTTTTTGACCAAAAGGCGGATTGCCTATAAAAGCATCGTATGGCTTATCAAATAAATGGTGCTGAAATGCTTTATTGTAAATTGTTTGATTTGGGTGCAAATGCTTTAATATATTTGCACTTATAGTATCAAGCTCTACGCAAGTAAAATGATATTTATCGCTATAATTTTTTGCATAAGACAAAAAAGAGCCTATACCTGCACTTGGCTCAAATATTTCTTTGGTGTGATCATCATTATTAAATCCTAGCTGATTAAGCCCTTGATAAATTGTATCGATAATAATTTTTGGAGTGTAAAAAGCATCTAAAGTTGAAGTTTTTGCCTTTTCATATTCTGCATAATCAAGTGTGTTAATAAGTTCTTTAAATTCTTTTTCCCATTCTTTATTCTGATGATCAAAAGCTTGAGGAATACCGCCCCATCCTGAAAATTTATTTAGAATTTCTTGTTCTTGTTTGGTAGCGTAACGATTTTCTTGTTCAATAGTTTTTGAAAGTTTAATGGCTTGGAGGGTTTTTTGAAATCTATCTTTTAAAGAGCCAAGATAGATTTCATCATCGCTTATAAAATCTAATTTTTGTCCAGATTTGAGGCTTCTTCTTTCATATCCATCATTTCTTGTTGCAGTTTCCAATACTGATCGTTGATTGTAACTTCTTGCATCTGTTGTTTGTCTTTCATCATCATCTCTTGAAATAAAGGAGAATAAATTTGGGGTTCTATCGCTATGTATTGATTGAGATTTATTTGCTCTTCTGCTAGTATCTCCATGTCTGTTAGCCCCTGTTCTCTCTTCTTGTCTGCTTCTTTGCTCTCCAAGATTACTAATTCCATTTGTGTCTGTGGCAATGCTAGTGTCATTAAATCCGACATTCCTAGATTCTTGATTGTGTTCGGATAAAACTCTGCCCATCTCTCTAGTATTGTCAAGCTGTATTGTGGAATTTTCTTGTCTATCCACGCTTGGTGTATTTGATGAAATGCTAGTTCGTTCAATATTGTCTGTAACTTCTCTATGTTCGGATAATTCTCTATTTTGTTGCTCATTTTCTTCTCCTTGTGAAAATTCCAATTCGATTAGATCAAATAAACTTCGACCACCATAATCTTTTTCATCTTCAATTTGTCTTTTTGTTTTACGCATTTGTATCCTTGTAATTTTTGTTTTTTGCAAGGATATTTTAACATTTTTAACTATTAATATTTAAAGCTCGTGCCTCTTTTAAAATTAATTTTCTTATATAAGTGCCATATTCACTTACTAAATCTAAATCCATTAATTTTTTCAAAATTTCTATTTCTTGTTCATTAAGTCTGCAAACTACTAAATTATCTCTTCTTAATTTTTGATCCATAGTTTTCCTTCCAGCTGACTTTTTATCAGCTTTACTATATGTTTTTTGAGAGCTTGTTTCAGATTTTAAAGCTTCTGATATTGTAAATGGTTTTTTTTCCATTTATTTTTTCTCCTTTCTAATAAAGTCTAAAAGCCTTTGATATTCATTAAAGAAATTTGTATAACTTAATCTTGAGAGATTGTTTTCATTATAAAGTTCAGTAAAAGAAGCTCCACTACTCATAGAATTTTCAATTATCTTTGAAAATTTAAAGAAAAAAAGATTTAAATCTGTAAAATTGCTTTCAAGAGTTTCACAAATTTGCCTTTTCTCTTTCTCATCTCTATAATCTGTAACCAAGATACAAACTCTATCATCATTACCTATTTCATTTAAAGTTTCCAATGTTCTAAGTAAAGAATTGTAATTACTTGTGCAAGGAATAATAATCTTATTACTTTCTTTAATAATATCCAATACCCCTTTTTCCACAAAACCACCGAAATCAAATACACAATTATCTATCTTTTTTGGAGTTAGTAAAATTTTTGCTTTTTCAGGATAAATCTTTTCTATAATAGAATTGTCATTGCTTTGTAAAAAATATTCCAGATCTTTAGCAATTGAAAAAGCAAAAGGAGTTTTTCCAACACCACCTTTTTTATTTACAACAGATATTATCATAAAAAAACCTTTTTTATATTTTTGTATAATATTATATACTAATATTTATTAATAGAAACTAAAAATAAATATTAGTTATTTTCGATTTAATATTTTCATAAACATCTTTTTCAATTTCTCTATCTTCTTTATGATTAATCGCAACTTTATACCATTCTTTGTAGCATTTTTCACAATAACAGCTATATAAAACACAGATCATATATCCATCATTGCTTAATCTTCTATTACAACTATCGCAAATACCATAACCACCAATTTTTAAAATTTCTTGCTTGTCTAATTTTAAGACTTTAAATTCTTTATTATTATCTATCTCTAGCATTTTATTATTCTCCTATCTTTTTCAAGATTAGCTCTTGATTTGTTTTTAAAATATTGCTTCTCTCTTTCTCTTTCTGCATTTCTTCTAATTCTTTTGCTATTATCTTTTTAAAAAGATTAATGTAATATTTTTTGATTTTATCTATGAGTTCCTCATCAATTCTGCCTTTTTCATAATAAGAACTACATTTTAACAAAGCAAAAGTTTTGTATTCTAAAACATTAATTCTATAGTATTCTAAAACATTAATTCCACCATAGTATTCCTGAAGCTTTAAAAGATCATCTTCTAATTCTTTTCTCAAAGAGTTGTTAAGTTTACTGATAAAATTATCATCAAAATACACTTCTTTTACATACTTTTTTTCACCAATGAAAGTAATAGTTAGCAAAAACCCGCTTATCAGAAAAAAACTAGATACAAAATAAGTATAGTAATTTTCTTCTTCTATTTGATAGTATAAAAATACTGCATTAGCGATAGCTGAAAACAAAGCAAAACTTAACATAAAGATAGTAAAAGCATGGCTTGTTCGCAAGAATAAAATTTTATCCACAATCTTTTTTGACAAATTTATTGCTCTCATTTATCCTCCTTTAATATCTCTTTGCAACCTTCCTCATTACATTTTAGCTCAAAAAAGGTATCGTTTTCTTTGTTTTGCAAAACAACTTCAATGTGTTTATCGCCATAAACAGCCATTACAAATCCATATTTGTTTTCATCAAAGCTTTTAATCTCTTTTTCTTTAAAATAAATAGAAATCTTTTTATCATCTTTTAATACAAGCCCTTGATCCGAAAAGAATTTAATATTTATTTCATTTTGGAAAGTAAAAAAGGTAATGAGCATTAAAAGAAAAATAGAACTTATCGATACAAAAATAATATTTGCTGTAGCAAATAGAGTTTCAAGCTCGGTTTTATTCTCGTTAGAATCATTCAAAATTCTTTTTATATTAATAACACCAAAATAAATGAATACAATTCCAAGAATAAAAGATAAAATGTCAAAATGCTCTTTAAAAGCACCAAATAAAAACCATAAGCCTGATAGAAAATATATTGCGTATGTTACTATTGTAATTTTTTTCATCTTTGATTTACACTCCACAAAATACCATTAATAATGATTAAAAATATAAAATAAGAGCCATAAAGGTTTTCTAAACTTATATTTATATTAAAAATATAAAAAACTGCGACAAATATAGGCATTATAAATAATGAGAGAGATAAAACATTAGATAATCCCCAAACAGCACAAATAGTTATAGTAAATACTATTAAAAGAGTTGTAATTGGAAAAAATACTATATTATCTTCGCCTACAAAATTTGCAAAATTACCACATATGAAATCTAAATTAGAAAAAATAAATTTTACAAATTCCCAAATTTCATTTTTAAAAATGCAAATTAAAGCGATAATTGCTATAAAAATTGCATAAGAAATTGCATAAGAAAATATTTCTTTTTTAGTTAATTTTTTTTCATAAATCATTTTTGCTCCTTATCTTTTGTAAAAATTTTTATATAAAATTATATAATATTATTTATTAAAATTAACTTAAATTAATTAATATATATTTATATTTATTAATGTTATACATTTATTAATGTTATAGTAGATATAGAGTGTTTTTCAAATATCAGTTTTTATAAAATCTTTTTCATTTATTCCATAGTATTTCAATTCTTTTTCATATTCTGCATTTTGAAAAAAATCAATTATTGGTTTTTCACAAAAATACACATTGATCAATCTTTTTTCTTTTTCATTGACTATCCTAATATATTGACT